>NZ_JBWMBC010000020.1:0-1052 GCF_056521285.1 Rhodoferax sp. GT1R46 | reverse complement strand
AGGCTATGTCCTCATTAATTGTTGAAATTAAGCCCAACAATTTGTAGAGTGAAGCGATATCCAGCTTGGGAGGTTGCCATGAATGCCGAGACTTTTATTGGTTTACTGGAAGATGTACTGCTACTCAGCCTGGGCCAACGCGATCAACTCAGAAAGCGCCTTGATGAGCAGGACGGGCAGCAGCAAGTGACCGCTGTCATCGAGTCGCCAAGTTCGACACAAGTACGTTGTTGCCCACACTGCCGTGGCACCACCTTGCACCGGTACGGCCAGGTCAGTGGGTTGCAGCGTTACCGCTGCCAGACCTGCAAGCGTACCTTCAACGCCTTGACCGGAACATCGCTGGCACGGCTGCGTAAAAAGGAGAAATGGCTCGATTTCAGTGAGGCGCTGGTGCAGCCGCAAACGCTGCGCCAGGCAGCAGCCACACTGGGCGTGCATCGCAACACCACGCTGCGCTGGCGGCACCGCTTCCTGCGCAGTCTCAAAGAGGACCGTACTCCCAAGCTGCAAGGCATTACCGAAGCCGATGAAACTTACTTTCTTGAATCCAACAAGGGCTGTCGCCAGCTCAATCGCCCACCCCGCAGGCGCGGCGGCAAAGCCTGCAAGGCGGGACTATCGAACGAGCAGGTCTGCGTTTTGGTTGCCCGGGACCGTACCGGTCAGACCTTGGACTGGGTCATGGGACGCGGGCAGATGACCAAGGTGCAATTGGGTGCCGTCCTGCAGCCCGTCCTCGCGAGGGATGTGTTGCTGGTCAGCGATGGCAATCCGACCTACCACTACTTTGCCCAGGACGCCGATATCTCCCATGACGCCATCAACCTGAGCGCAGGCATCCGTGTCAAAGGCGCGGTCCATATCCAGAACGTCAACGCCTATCACAGCCGTCTCAAACAATGGGTCAATCGCTTTAACGGCGTTGCCACCCACTACCTAGACAATTACCTGGGCTGGTTTCGTTCCCTGGACAACCACCACGCCAACTCTCGGGAAGCCGTCCTGGCCATGGCTCTTGGGAAATTTCCACATTTAACTGTGACATAGCC